>NZ_RJUM01000008.1:774985-792046 GCF_003752345.1 Curtobacterium sp. PhB170 | reverse complement strand
CCCCCCCCGCCCCGGCCGGCCGCCCCCCCGCGGGGGGGGCGGCCCCCGCGGGGGGGGGGGCGGGGGGGGGCGCGGGGGGGCGGGGGGGGGGGGGGGGGCGGGGGCGGGCCGGCCCCCCCCCCCCCCCCCCCCCCCCCGGCGGGGGGGGGCCCCCCGCGGGGGGGGGGGGGGGGGCGCGAGCGGGCGAAATGCCGGCGTGCCCGACGGCGGCACCCGGGCAATACGCCCGCTCGCGTCGTCGCCGAGGTCGCGACCGCGGCAGGCTCGCCGAACCAGACGACCTGACGCCGCCCTCGCGGTCCCGACCGCTGCATTGAAAGGCGGCGGGCAGCGCTGCGCTCCGCGCCGGCGGGCGAAATGCCGCGGTCGCCACGCAGCCGGACCCCGGTGTTTCGCCCGCTCGGCCGCGGGCCGACTCCTCCACAGAGGCGCCGGAATCGCAGGCCGTCCACACGGGAGGCACGACGCACCACCGTCACGCCCGCTCGGCCCCACGATGTGGAGATGACCGCCAGACGCCGACTCCCGTTGACGCTGCGGGACGCCTCGTTCCGCGTCCGTGACGCACTGCATCGAGGGGTGTCCCGCGGCCGCCTCGAGGCACGTGACCTCGTCCGCCCGTTCCACGGCATCCGATCCGCGGTTCCGCCACGAACCGTCGACGAACGCGCCCGGTCACTGGCTCCTCGACTGCGCCCCGACCAGGTGTTCAGCCACGTCACGGCCGCCGCGATCCTCGGCATCCCACTCCCCCGCCGGTTCGAGGGCACACCACGGCTCCACGTCACGACGATCGGGGTCGATCAGGCGCTCCGTGTCCGCGGCGCCCTCGGACACCGCGCCCACCACGGCAGGGTCAGTGCGACGAACAGCCGAGGTGTGCGTCTGACGGCCCCGGCGGACACGTTCGTCGCCCTGAGCACGATGTTGACGCTCGACGAACTGATCATCGCGGGTGACGCCCTCGTCGGGTGGCTCGGATGGGCGACGCTCGACGAGCTCATCCAGGCCGTCGGCCGGCGGCGCGGGCTCCGGGGCGTCGTGAAACTGCGCCACGCTCTCGCGGAGATCAGACCGGGCTCACGCTCCCCAGGTGAGACCAGGGCACGGCTGGCCCTCGTCCGCCGTGGACTCCCGGAACCCGCCCTGAACCACGACGTGATCGTGGACGGCAGGTGGATCGCATGCGTGGACCTCGCCTACCCCGCAGCACGGGTGGCGATCGAGTACGAGAGTGATCTCCACCGCACCAACCCGGCCACCTTCCGGAAGGACCTCACCCGCGGTGAGCACTTGAAGGACGTGGACTGGTGGTTGGTCCGGGCCACTGCGGACGACGTGGGCCGAGGTGTCGATCGGTTCGTACAGCGTGTGAGACGCCTCCTGCATGCCGGGTTCCGCGCACCGCACGACCACCGCTTCGCGACGCTTCAGTGAACAATGGTTGACGCTTCAACCAAAAGGGTGCACACTGGCGTAGTATCAGGTTGATGCAGGCGCATGGATCGCGTCGCACCACAGACTCTCGTTCGGAAGAAGGACCACCATGACGCTCACCGCCACCACCATCCCCGGCTACCAGACCGGCACCTGGAAGATCGACCCCACCCACTCCGAGGTCACCTTCTCGGTCCGCCACCTCGCCATCAGCAAGGTCAAGGGCAAGTTCGAGACGTTCGACGCCACCGTCGTCACCGCCGAGAACCCCCTCGAGTCGACCGTCGAGGCGAACATCGACGTCGCGTCGATCAACACCGGCCAGGAGCAGCGCGACCAGCACCTGAAGACGAGCGACTTCTTCCTCACCGAGGAGCACCCGCAGCTCACCTTCCGCTCGACGAGCATCGAGGCCAAGGGCGATGACCTGCACATCGCTGGCGACCTGACCCTGCGCGGCGTCACCAAGCCCGTCGTCCTCAAGGCCGAGCTCGGTGGCTTCACGACCGACGGCTACGGCCAGGTCAAGTTCGGCGCCGAGGCGTCCACGAAGATCGACCGCACCGAGTTCGGCGTGAACTGGAACGCAGCACTCGAGGCCGGTGGCTTCACCCTCGGCAACGACGTGACGATCAACCTCGACGTCCAGTTCGTCCTCCAGGCGGCCTGAGTCCCTTCGGTCTCGCTGCCTGACTGAGGGCACCGAACAGCACCACCCGAACCCGAGACAAACGCCCCGGCTCCCCACGGAGCCGGGGCGTTCGTCGTTCCCGCCGGGCTTCGGGGGTGCGCGCGTGCCCACTGCCCGCCGCTGCGACCCGAGCGGGTGCTCCATCGCGAGCGCAACCGAGCAACCGAGCGAACGAACGAACGAACGGGCGAGCGGGCGGGCGGGCGAGCGAACGAACGGGCGAAATACCGGCCTCATCTCGAACTCGACCCCGGCATTCCGCCCGCTCGCCCAGGGACCACGCGCTGGCACGCCCCTCCGGTGTCAGCGCGTGCAGTGCGCGCCGAACCCCGCGCGGGCGTGAACGGGCGGAAACGTCCGGTGGGCGCGCGCACGACTGCGGCATTTCGCCCGCTCGGCCGGGCTCCTCGGCGTAGCGTTGGGCAGCGGACAGGGGCATGCCCGCAGGCACGGGAATCCGCACACCGGCCCCCGAGTTACAACGACACACGCACGACACGCACGACACGCACCACACGCACGACACGCACGACACGCACCGCCCGCACCACCCGCACCACCCGCACCACCCGCTCGACACGCACCACACGCACCGCACGCCAGCCCGACGAACAGGAGTACCACCATGGCCACCGACTGGATCGCGATGCAGGCCCTCGCGGCAGCCGAGTTCGGCCGCCGCGTCGCCGCCGTGACGGACTGGGACGCCGCCACCCCCGACTCCGAGTGGACCACCCGCGACCTCGTCACTCACGTGGTGGACGAGCAGCGCTGGATCCCGAAGCTCCTCACCGGATGCGACTACGCGCAGGCCGAAGCCGACCTCGAGTCCATCGGCGACGACCTCGTGTCCGAGTGGCAGCGCTTCGCGACCGCAGCGACCGATGCCTGGCGGAACGCCCCGCAGGACACTCCCGTGCACCTCAGCACCGATGTCGTGCCGGCTGGCCAGTACCTCACCGAGCAGACCAGCGACATCACCATCCACACGTGGGACCTGGCGCGGGCGACCGGCACGGACGAGTCCCTGCCGGACGAACTCGTGCAGGCGGTGTGGGAGTACTTCGAGCCGCAGATCGAGGACCTCGCGGCCACCGGCTTGTACGCCGCCCCGGTCGACGTCGACCAGGACGCCCCACTCCAGGTCCGCCTGCTCGCCGTCACCGGCCGCGATGCCAAGGTGAGCGCATGAGCGCCCAGGACAAGGCGGCAGTCACCACCACCCGCCTCGGCGCCTCCGGCCTCGAGATCAGCACCGTGATCCTCGGCATGATGTCCTACGGCGCCCCCGACCGTGGCTCGCACGCGTGGAGCGTCGGCATCGACGAGGCCCGCCCGTTCGTCCGTCGCGCGTTCGACGCCGGCATCACCACTTTCGACACGGCGAACGTGTACTCCGACGGCTCCAGCGAGGAGATCACCGGCACGCTCCTCAAGGAACTCGCTCCGCGCGAGGACGTCCAGGTCCTCACGAAGGTCTTCAACCGGATGCGGCCCGGTCGGAACGGCGCAGGGCTCTCCCGAGCCGCGATCATGCACGAGATCGACGCCTCGCTGACCCGGCTCGGCACCGACTACGTCGACCTGTACCAGATCCACCGCTTCGACCCGGTGACCCCGATCGAGGAGACGATGGAGGCCCTGCACGACGTCGTCAAGGCCGGCAAGGCCCGCTACCTCGGCGCGAGCAGCATGTGGACATGGCAGTTCGCGCAGATGCAGCACGTCGCCGACCTGCACGGTTGGACCCGCTTCGTCAGCATGCAGGACCAGTACAACCTGCTCGAACGCGAGGAAGAACGCGAGATGCACCCCTTCGCGCACGCGACGGGCGTCGGCGTGATCCCGTGGAGTCCCCTCGCCCGCGGCAAGGTCACCCGGCCGTGGGACGCCGACGGCTCCGGTTCGCGCGCGAGCACCGACGAGTTCGGCAAGACGCTCTACCGCCAGGACGAGGACGCGAACCGCGCGATCGTGGAAGCCGTCGAGTCGATCGCGAGCGACCGCGGCGTGAGCATGGCGCAGATCGCCCTCGCGTGGGTCGCGAGCAAGCCCGCGGTGAGCGCGCCGATCGTCGGTGCGACGAAGGAGCACCACATCGACGACGCGGTCGCGGCCGCCGCGATCACGCTGACCGACGACGAGGTGACGCGACTCGAGTCCGCGTACACGCCCCGGGTGCCGTCCGGTTTCTGACGCTCCCAAGAGCGGACGGGAGGCGCGGTGCCAGCTGGCACCGCGCCTCCCGTCCGTCTCCGGTCACGTCCACGACACGTGACACGCCGTCGTTTCAGGCGACGGCGCCGCGCTCGCGTTCGCGTTCGAGGCGCGCGATGCGCACGAGCGCGGCGCGCTCGGTGCCGGTCTGGTTGCCGAGCACCCCGCCGATCCCGTCGAGCACGAGTCCGGTCGCCCGGCCGACGGGCAGTTCGACGGGGCCGATCGCGGGGGCCCGCAGGCCGAGCATCGAGCGGTGGCGGGGGTCGAGGGTCGAGACGGCGCCCTGGAACAGCGCCTGGTAGCCGGGCCGCAGCATCAGCGCGAGCGGCGGGTTCTTGATGAACTTGACGACGTCGCGGGTGCGGGCCGTGACGGCCAGTTCGCCGCGGTCGAGGTACCCGTCCATCTGGGCGCGGAGCTCGGCCTCGGACTCCGGGGCGTCCTCGACGCGCATGAGCCGGCCGGCGGTGGCCCACTCGCGGACGTAGGCGTCGGCACCACCGGGGATCGGGCCGCCCCAGCGCTGCGCAGCGCGGAGGAACGCGTCGGTGAAGGCGAGGTGCACCCAGCGCGCCAGGTCGGGGTCGTTCGCCGCGTAGTCGCGTGCGATGCCGTGGCCGTCGACGTACTGGCCGCGAACTCGCTCGTGCAGGCGCAGCACCCACTCGCTCGCACCACGGGCGGTCGCGGTGTCGCCGTGCGAGACCGTGTAGATCCACCGGATGGTGCCGGCGAGTCGGCCGAACGGGTCCTCGCGGTAGCGGGAGTGGTCGGCGACGCCGGCGAGGGCTCCCGGGTGCAGGGCCTGCACGAGGAGTGCGCGGACCCCGGCGACGATCGTCTGCTTGCCGCCGTGCACCGCCCACGTCGCGGAACCGGGGCCGAAGAAGCCGGCGTCGGTGCCGTCCTCGAGTTCGTCGATCCACTCCGGCTTGCTCGTCGCCCCACCGGTGAACGTGTCGTTGAGGCGGGAGCGGAAGGCATCGGAGACGGAGGGCATGGCGTCATCGTCCGTCCGTCCCCTGGGAGCGCGCTCGGCTTCGTGCACCCCGGTGGCGCCCGATGCCGGCCGATGCTTCCCAGCGGGCGCCGGGGTGGCCCGCTAGGTTGGGACGCGTGAGCATCGACACGCCTCGTCCCTGGCTTGCCTCGTACGCGCAGGGGGTCCCGCACGACATCGAGGAACAGCACGGTTCCCTGATCGACCTGGTCGAGGAATCGGCGCGACGGTTCCCGGGCAGGGTCGCGCTCGAGTTCTTCAAGCGGACCACCAGCTACGCCGACCTGCAGGAGCAGATCCTCCGCGCGGCGAACGGCCTCCGCAAGCTCGGCGTCGGTGCCGGCGACCGGGTGGCGATCGTGCTGCCGAACTGCCCGCAGCACATCGTGGCGTTCTACGCCGTCCTGCGCCTCGGCGCGATCGTGGTCGAGCACAACCCGCTGTACACGCCGCGCGAGCTCCGCCACCAGTTCGAGGACCACGGCGCCAAGGTCGCGATCGCCTGGGACAAGTCCGTCGCGACGCTGCAGGACTTCCCCGCCGACGTGAAGCTCGACGCGATCGTGTCGGTCGACCTGACCCGCGCGATGCCCCGCAGCACCCGGCTCGCCCTGGCCCTGCCGGTGGCGAAGGCCCGCGAGTCCCGCGCGAAGCTCACCACCGCGGTGCGCGGCACGACGAAGTGGGACGACCTGGTCCACACCCGCAAGCTGTCGAAGCGCCACACGCGGCCGTCGACGGACGACATCGCCCTGATCCAGTACACCTCGGGCACCACCGGTACGCCGAAGGGCGCGGTCCTCACGCACCGGAACCTGCTGGCCAACGCCGCACAGGCCCGCGCCTGGGTGCCGCAGATCCGCCGGGGCGACAACGTCGTGTACGCGGTGCTGCCGATGTTCCACGCCTACGGCCTCACGCTGTGCCTGACCTTCGCGATGAGCATGGCCTCGCGGCTCGTGCTGTTCCCGACGTTCGACCCGGCGCTCGTGCTCACCGCGATCAAGAAGCACCCGCCGACGTTCCTGCCCGCCGTCCCGCCGATCTACGCCCGGCTGCAGCACGCCGCCGACTCGGCGAAGGTCTCGCTCGAGGGCATCGAGATCGGCATCTCGGGCGCCATGCCGCTGTCGCAGGACATCGTCGAACCGTGGGAAGCCCGGACCGGCGGGTACCTGGTCGAGGGCTACGGGCTGTCCGAGTGTTCCCCCGTGCTGATGGCGAACCCGGTGTCCCCGGCACGTCGCCTCGGCTCCATCGGGCTGCCGTTGTCCTCCACCGAGGCCCGCGTGGTCGACCCCGACGACAGCACGAAGGTGCTCGACGTCGACGAGCCCGGTGAGCTGCAGGTCCGCGGGCCGCAGGTGTTCCGCGGCTACTGGGGCAAGGCCGAGGCCACGGACGAGGTCTTCACCCCCGACGGCTGGTTCCGCACCGGCGACATCGTGGCCATCGGCGCCGACGGCTACGTCCGGATCGTCGACCGCCTGAAGGAGCTCATCATCACGGGCGGCTTCAACGTGTCGCCGTCCGAGGTCGAGGACGCCCTGCTCAAGCACCCGAGCGTCAAGGAGGTCGCGGTCGTCGGCATCACGCAGGGCGGCAACGAGCAGGTCGTCGCCGCCGTCGTGCCGAAGGACCCGTCCTCGTTCGACGCCGCGGCGCTGCGGGCGTGGGCGCGTGACCAGCTGGCGGCGTACAAGGTGCCGCGTCGGGTCGTCGTGGTCGAGGACCTGCCGCGCTCGATGATCGGCAAGGTGCTGCGGCGGAAGGTGCGCGACCAGATCCTCGCCGACGACTGACGGCTGACGACTGACTGACGACTGACGTCGTCGGTGCCCGACGCGCGTCAGCGCAGACGTCGCCCCGGCACCGCGAGCACGGCGAGCCCGGCCACCACGAGCGCGATGCCGACCCACCCCGTCGCGCCGAGGTGCTCCCCGACGACGAGCACGGCGAGCACCGCTGCCACCACGGGCTCGAGCAACGACACCAGGGTCGCGACCGAGGCACCGACGGACCGCAACCCCACGGCGTACAGCGAGTGCCCGAGGACCGTCGGCACCAGCGCGAGGTACAGGAACACCGGCCAGTTGCCGCCCTCGCCGAGGGACGGTGCGCCGGCGACGACCACGAGCACGACGAGCGGCACGGCAGCGATGCCGAACACGGCGCCGACGAGCCCCCGGCCGTTCGGCAGCCCCGCCGCGACGGCTTCGACCCCGGGGCCGCCCGGCACCGACACCGCCCCGGCCGCCGCGTGCAGCCCTCGCGCCACCGCCCACGAGTACAGCGCGTAGGTGAGTCCGGCGAGCAGGGCACTGGCGATCCCGAGCGCGAGCGCACCACCACCGTCGTCGTGTTCCGACCGCGCCAAGGTCACGACGACCATGCCGGCCACGCTCACCAGGGTGGCGATGATCCACCTGCCGGTGACGGGCCTCCTGTCCGACACCCACTCGACGAGCCCCGCGAACACGGGTGACGACCCGATGGCGATGGTGGTGCCGAGGGCGACGCCCGCGTCGGCGAGGGCTGCGTAGAAGGCGACCGCGTAGACGACGAGCGCCCCCGCGCCGAGCAGCGCCCACCCCCGCGTGCGACGCTCGGCGACGGCGCGGAGGGTGCCGCGTCCGGCGACGGCGGCGAGCACGAGTCCACCGATCCCGAACGTGACGGCGCCGAAGACGAAGGCGGGGACGCCCGGGGCGAAGTGCGTCGCGGTGCCGGTGGTCCCCCAGACCGCGGCGGCGACGACCACCGCCGCGAGCCCACCGGCGGGCGTCGGGACCCGGCGCCCGCCGGTGGGACCCGTCACGAGACGTGGATGGACGGCCGGCGGTGGACGTCCGGTTCGGCTTCGCGCAGGACCTCGCGCGTGACGGGCGCGACGTCACCGGCACCGGTGAACACGAACCGCAGGGCGTTCCGGATCGGGCTGCCCTCGTTCCACTCGAAGTAGATGCTCGGGACGACCCCGGCGGTGTCCCGGATCGCGAGCAGGGTCGAGGCGATGGTGTTCGGCACGTTGCCGGACCGGACCCGGAGCACACGGTGTCCGTGCACGACGTGCCCCTCGACCAGCAGGTCCTCTTCGAAGTCGGACGAGTCGGCGGGCAGCACCTCGAGGAACATCGTCGGGACGCGCGCGGGGATGCCGGAGTCGCGCCGTTCCTCGCGCCCCTTCGCCCGGTACGCCTCGGCGGTGCCGGCACCCGGCTCGTTCGCGATGATGCAGACCGCGCTGAACTGGTCGGCGTCGGCCTCGACGAACTGCCGGGCCGTTGCGTCCAGCTCGATCGACGACGCGCGGAGCTCGAACGACCGGCGCACCCGTGAGACGAGCGACACCACGACGATGGCGATGATGAAGATCGCCGCGATCCGGACGCCGTCGGGCCGCTCGATGACGTTCGCGACCGTCGTGTAGACGAACACGACCGAGATGACGCCGAACGCGATGGTGCGCTTCTTCTGCTGCCGGCGACGGGCCGACAGGGTGACCGCGACCGCGGCGCTCGTGATCAGGACGAGCACGCCGGTGGCGTAGGCCCCGCCCTGGGCGTCGACGTTCGCCCGGAACACGATCGTGATCAGGAAGGCGATGAGCGTGAAGATGATGACGAGCGGCCGGGTCGCCCGCGCCCACTGCGGAGCCATGCCGTAGCGGGGCAGGAACCGCGGCACCAGGTTGAGCAGGCCGGCCATCGCGCTCGCGCCGGCGAACCACAGGATCGCGACGGTCGAGAAGTCGTAGATCGATCCGAACACCCCACCGAGGTACTGGTGCGCCAGGAAGGCCAGTGCCCGCCCGTTCGCACCGCCGCCCGGCTGGAACTCGTGCTGCGGGATGAGGAACGTCGTCGCGATCGACGAGGTGATCAGGAACGAGCTCATGATCACGGCCGCGACGGTCAGGAGCCGCTTGGTGCCTCGGATCCGTCCCTCGGGCCGAGCACTCGTGTCGTCCGATGCGTCGCCGCGCACCTGCGGCATCACCGCGACGCCGGTCTCGAACCCGGACAGGCCGAGCGCGAGCTTCGGGAACACGACGAGCGCGATGCCGACCATGACGAGGGGGTTGCTGTGCTGCGCGGTGAGCCCCGACCACCAGTCGCTGGCGACCATCGGGTGCTCGAAGACGTGCCAGAGCGCGACCACCACGACGACGGCGTTCAGCGCGAGGAACACCGCGACGAGGCCGACCGCGATGCCGATCGCCTCCTTGAAGCCGCGGAGGAACACCACGCCGAGCAACAGCAGCAGCGCGAGGGTGAGCGGGACGGGGATCTCGGTGAACCAGTGCGGCGTGTACGGGTTCTCGGCGATGTGCGCCGTGGCGTCCGCCGCCGACAGCGTCATCGTGATCATGAAGTCGGTGACCGCGAACCCGAGCAGGACGAGCACCAGGAGCTTGCCGGCCCACCACGGCAGGAGCTTCTCGAGCATCATGATCGACCCGGCACCGCGGAAGCTGTCACTCGCGACCCGGCGGTACACCGGCAGCGCGCCGAACAGCGTGACGAGCACGAGCACGATCGTGGCGATCGGCGACAGAAGGCCCGCGGCGAGCGCCGCGATCGCCGGCTGGTACCCGAGGGTCGAGAAGTAGTCGACGCCGGTCAGGCACATGACCCGCCACCACGGGTGGGTCTTCTCGACCTCGACCTGGTGCGGACCCTGGTGGGATGCCCCTTGGTGGGCGCCCTGCAGCATCCAGCGACGCACTCGGGTGCTGCGGTCGAGGGGTGGCTCCGTGGCGTCGCGCTGGGCGGCCCGCTCGGCGTCTGTCGCGGTCACGTGGACGATGCTAAGCCGTCCGGGTGACGCACGCGCGCACCCGGACGGCCCCTGTGGACAACCCCGTCCGGCCACCGCCGGACGACCCGGTACGGCTCCCGCCGGGCAACCCCGTCCGGCTCCCGCCGGACAACCCCGTCCGGCTCCCGCCGGACAACCCCGTCCGGCTACCGCGGGGGCCGGGTGAACACCGCCACCAGCCCCGCCACCACCAGCAGGGCCCCGGCAGCCAGGCAGGCCGCCAGCAACAGGGTGGTCGGGTCGACCGAGAACACCGGGATCGCACTCACGGCCATCGCGACCGCGAACACGAACAGCACCACACCCCAGAAGATCGTGCCGAAGCGTGCACCACGGCGCGCCCGCGCGGGTTCCGGTGCCGGTACCGGCGCCGCAGGTGGGAACGTCTGGGTCGTCTCGTCGTCGTTCGTCATCGTCTCGTCCTTCACTCGTTGACGGTCAGCGCACGGGGCACGTCGGCGGCGCCCCCGAGGATCCACACGTGCACGGTCGTCGTCCCGCCCGCGTCGGCACCGGCGGACCGTGCCGCCCGGTTCTCGACGGTGGTCGTGCTGAACAGCCCACCGCTGCCGTCGTCGCCATCGTCGCCGTCGGTGTCGACGCCGTACCCGACGCCGCTCACCTCGACCCGGACCGGCACGTCGGTCGGCAGCAGCACCTCGGCCCCGCCGGCGCCGAGCCACAGGTTCACGTCCCCGCCGGCGTCGGTCTCGTCGAGGCCGCGCAGGTCGAGGGTCGGTCCGCCGACGAGCATCGCGTAGTTCCGTTCCGATCCGGCGGCGACGCTGTCGACCCGCCAGGTGGTCCCGCCGATCAGCGAGACCTGCGTGCCGGCGGGGAGCACCCCGGTGACGACCAGGGCGACGACCCCGATCGTCGAGAACAGTCCGAGGGCGCCGTCGTCGCGTCCCCGGATCCCGGCGACGATGGTCGCGATCGCCAGCACGGCGACGGCCGCGGCGATGCCGAGCACCGCCACCGGCCAGGCCTCCGCCTGCGCCCAGACCGCGACGCCGGCCCCGGCGACGAGCGCCAGCCCGAGCGACACGGCGACGTACGCCGCGCTCGACCGTCGCTCGGTGCGGGTCGCGCGCCACTCGGCCGCCCGCTCCCGTTCGGCGCGCATCCGCTCGTCGTGTCGCCGCTGTCGGTCCTGCGGGGTGCCGGGGGCGTTCCACTGCCAGGAGGCCCGGCCCGCGTCCGACGTTTCCCCTGCGTCCGCCGTCCACGTGGCTCCACCGGCCGGGCGCGGGTCGTCGGGGCTCGTCCAGAAGTCGCGCCGTGTCCCCGCTGCCGCGGCGGCGCCAGCGTCGGGCGTCGGCCCGTCGGCACGACGACGCGCGACCACCACGGCCAGCCAGACGATCCCGCCGACGAGCGCGATGCTCCACGCCGTGCGCAGGGTCGCCTCGAGCCAGCCGGGCATCCCCCACGCCGAGGGCACGCCCTGCCACCAGATCCCCTGGACCGCGGGCACGAAGGTCAGCACCACGAAGACGCCGATCCCGATGAGCGCCGGATCGAGCACGCCGCGGATCATCCGCTCGACGTGGATCCGTCCCGTGGTGTCCGGCAGCAGCGCCCACCCGACGGCGTACGCCAGGAAGACCGGACCGCCGAGCAGGGCGACGACGATCGCGACGCCGCGGACGACGAGCGGGTCGAGTCCGGTGCGTCGGGCCACGGCACCGCAGACGCCGGCGAGCCAGCGGTCGTCGGTGCGGGCGACGTCGAGTCCGCGGATCCAGTCGAAGAACCGGGCCGTCGAGTCGGCGGTGCCGGCAGCCGGGCCGGGAGCCGTGTCGTGCTGGTGATCGGTCATGGTCCCCAGCATCCCGGCCCGCGGTGGCGGACACCATCGGGGTTCCCCCTGACCGGTCCCTGATCCCTGCCCCGATCCCTGCTGGTGCGGGCGCCCGAGTGCCAGGATTGGCCCATGGCCACCGCTCGGATGACCCGCCCGACCCCCAGGGTCCTCGGCGGTGTCTGCAGCGGGTTCGCGACGCACACCGGTCTGCCACTCGGGGCCGTCCGGGCGGCGACGGCGGTCCTTGCCGTGTGCGGCGGGGCCGGGGTCCTGCTCTACGCGTGGCTGTGGGCCACCACCCCGAGCGCGACGGCGGCCGCGACGTCACCGCTCAAGGCCGTCCTCACGGCGCCCCGTGCGAACGGCGACGGCGACGCCGACGCGACCGTGACCGTGAGCCGTCGAGCACCCGTCGTGGAGATCCTGCTCGGACTCGCACTGCTCGCCGCTGCGGGCGCGATCGTCGCCGTACGGCTCGGCGCCCAGGTCCCGCTCGAGGTCGTCGTGCCCGGCGTCGTGGTCGTCACCGGTGCTGCCCTGGCCTGGCGGCAGTTCGACGCCCTCCGCACCGTCCGGGCCGCGGCGTCGTCGACCCTGGTCGTCCGGGCCCTCGGTGCGCTGGTGCTCGTCGTGCTCGGCATCCTGTTGTTCTTCACCACGAGCGACCGGCCGAACGTGTGGACGGTGCTCAGCGCAGCGGTCGCCGTGCTGCTCGGCGTCGCCGTGGTCGTCGCCCCCTGGGTCGTGCGGCTCGTCCGGGACCTCGCCGACGAACGCGCGGCACGGGTCCGCGACCTCGAGCGCGCCGAACTCGCCGCGCACCTGCACGACTCGGTGCTGCAGACGCTCGCGCTCATCCAGCAGAAGGCCGAGCCCGGCTCCGATGCCGCACGGCTCGCTCGGGCGCAGGAACGCGAACTGCGGTCGTGGTTGTTCGCCGAGCAGACCGAGCCGGCCCGTGACCTCGGTGCCGAGCTGCGCGACGCCGCCGCCGACATCGAGGCCGAGTACCCGGTCCGCATCGACGTCATCGCGGTCGGCCCGTCGCGCACCGACCTGCCCGACGGTGTCGTCGCCGCTGCCCGCGAGGCGATGCTCAACGCCGCCCGGCACGCCGGCGGCACGATCAGCGTGTACGCCGAGACCGCGCAGGACGTCGTCGAGGTCAGCATCCGCGACCGTGGGCCGGGCTTCGACCCCGCCGCCGTGCCCGAGGGCCGGTACGGCGTGCGCGAGTCGATCACCGGGCGGCTGCACCGGCTCGGCGGCCGGGCGACCATCGCCCCGGGGCCCGGTCGCACCGGGACCGAGGTCCGGCTCCGGCTGCCGCTCGCGCCCACCGACCCCCACCACGAGGAGGACGCATGACCGAGCCCGACCTGCTCACCGTCGCCGTCGTCGACGACCACTCCATCTTCCGAGCCGGCGTGCGTGCCGGACTGCCACCGGGCCTCCAGGTCGTGGGTGAAGCCGCCACCGTCGACGAAGCCGTGACGCTCGTGGCGACCACCGCACCCCGTGTCGTCCTGCTCGACGTCCACCTGCCCGGCGGAGCCGGCGGTGGCGGCGCCGAGGTAATCACGCGGTCCGCTGCCGAGCACCCGGGCACGCTGTTCCTCGCGCTGAGCGTGTCCGACGCGGCCGACGACGTCGTGCGGGTGATCCGGGCCGGGGCCCGCGGGTACATCACGAAGAGTTCGTCGAGCGCCGAGGTGGCCGAGGCCGTCCGACGGGTGGCGGAGGGCGACGCGGTGTTCTCGCCCCGCCTGGCCGGCTTCGTGCTCGACGCCTTCGGCGCGGTGAGCGGCGAGACCGCGCAGCACGACGCGGAACTCGACCGGTTGTCGGCACGCGAGCAGGAGGTGATGCGCCTCATCGCGCGCGGGTACGCCTACAAGGAGGTGGCGGCGGAGCTCTTCATCTCGGTGAAGACCGTCGAGACCCACGTTTCGAGCGTGCTGCGGAAGCTGCAGCTGTCGAACCGGCACGAGCTGACGGCGTGGGCGCTGCAGCGCAAGCTGCTCTGAGCGCCCACGCGGTCACTTCGCGCTGATGCGGGCTGGATGGTGCAGTCTTGTTCACCGCCCCGACGGTCTCACTTCGCGCTGATGCGGGTGTACTTGTTGACCGCCCACGGCACGAACACGACGAGCATCACGGCGATCCCGATCAGCACCGTCACGATCGGGTGCTGCATCGTCCAGATGTCCGGCACCGGCGCCGACCCGACGTTGCCGAACAGCTCGCGGGCCGCCTGCACGAGCGACGACACCGGGTTCCACTCCGCGAACACCCGCAGCACCAGGGGCAGCGTGTCGCTCGGCACGAACGCGTTCGAGATGAACGTCAGCGGGAACAGGATCATGAACGAGGCGTTGTTGATGACCTCCGGCGTCTTGACGCTCATCCCGAGCAGCGCCATCACCCAGCTGAACGCGTAGCTGAACAGCAGCAGCAGGGCGATGCCGGCCAGGAACTCGAGCGGCGACGAGTTCACCCGCCACCCGACGGCCAGCCCGGTGAGCATCATGATCGCCATCGAGATCGAGTTGAGCACGAGGTCGGAGTTGGTCCGGCCGACGAGCACCGCGGACGCCGACATCGGCAGCGTGCGGAACCGGTCGATCAGGCCTTCCTTCAGGTCCTGCGCCATCGCCGAGCCCGAGAACGTGGCCCCGAAGACAACGGTCTGCGCGAAGATCCCCGCCATCAGGAACTGCGTGTAGTCGGTGCCCTCGACCGCGATCGCGCCGCCGTAGACCTGGCTGAAGAGCAGGACGAACATGATGGGCTGCAGCACCGCGAACACGAGCATGTCCGGCGACCGCTTGATCTTGATGAGGTTCCGCTTGGTGACGGTCCAGCCGTCCTCGAACCAGATGGCGACCGGCGAGGTGACGACGACGGGCAGTTGCCGACCCGGCGCGATGGTGGTGGCGGTCATCGGGCCGTCTCCTTCTGCTTGGTGGCGGCGGCTTCGTCGGCCTCGTCCTCGGTCGCAGCGTGGCCGGTGAGCCGCAGGAACACGTCGTCGAGGGTCGGTCGGCGCATGCCCGCGTCGTGCAGCTCGATGCCGGCGTCGCCGAGGTCGGCGAGCACCCGTTGCAGCGCGGTGGGGCCGGCCTCGACCGCGATGGCGTGGGTGCGGCCGTCACCAGAGGCCTCGACGTCGCCGACGCCGTAGCGCCGCAGGACGGTCGTCACGGCGTCACCGTCGGTCTCGTCCACCAGGGTCACGACGACCCGGTGGCCGCCGACCTGCGCCTTGAGGTGGTCGGCGGTGCCCTCGGCGATGACCCGGCCGTCGTCGATGACCGCGATGTCGTCGGCGAGCCGGTCGGCTTCTTCGAGGTACTGCGTGGTGAGCAGGACCGTGGCGCCCTGGGCCACCAGGTCTTCGATGATGCCCCAGAGCGCCAGCCGGCTGCGGGGGTCGAGGCCCGTGGTCGGTTCGTCGAGGAACAGCACGCGCGGGTTCATCACGAGGGCTCCGGCGAGGTCGATCCGTCGCCGCATGCCACCGGAGAAGCCCTTCACCGGGCGGTCTCCGGCCTCGGCCAGGTCGAACACGTCGATGAGCTCCCGGGCACGCTCCCGCGACGTCTTCCGGCCCAGGTGGTAGAGCCGCCCGATCATCTCGAGGTTCTCGAAGCCGGTCAGGTTCTCGTCGACCGCGGCGTACTGCCCGGACACCCCGATGGACCGCCGGGTGGCCTGCGGGTCGGCGATCACGTCGATGCCGTCGATCGTGGCCGTCCCGGAGTCCGGGGTGATGAGGGTGGTCAGCACCTTCACGGTCGTGGTCTTGCCCGCCCCGTTCGGCCCGAGCAACGCCTTCACGGTGCCCTGCGGCACGGACAGGTCGAGTCCGGCCAGTGCGTGCACCGGCCCGGACTTCGACCGGTAGGTCTTGGTCAGCCCGGAGGCTTCGATGATGGCCATGTCGCTCCCTTGTCGACCACGGAGAATATCAGTGGGTCGGTGGGAACTCGTGACCGGTCACTCAGATGCCGAAGTCACCACCGAAGTCACTGGAGCCACCGCCGAAGTCGGATCCGCTGTCGCCCCAGCCCGCACTCTCGAACCCGCCGCCGTCGGACGCGCCACCGTCGGACGCACCGCCGTCACCGGAGTCGGCTCCAGTGTCCTCCGAACCACCGTCACCCGCAGCGTCAGTACCGCCATCGAACGATCCGGGGTCCGGCAGGAAGGCGCTCATGATCGCCGAACCGATGACGTAACCGGCCACGGTGCCGAGGATCGAGGCACCGATCATGCTGCCGAACGACGGTCCGCCGCGCTGCCCGCCGAAGCGGCCACCGCCACCGACGCCACCGAGCGAGCGCTCCATGAAGCCCGGCTGGCGGATCTCGGACCGCGTCGCCGACTGCGCGAGCGAGCGGGGGTCGTCGCCGCGAGGGGCCTCGCCGGGAGGCGCCGTGCGGGTGAACTCGTCGTAGACCATGCGGCGCTGTTCGTCGGTCAGCTTCGCGAATGCCTCGGCATGGACCTCTTCGATGCGCTCGGGCGGCGCCGTGCGGAGCAGGTAGCGGTACCGCTCCACCGCGCGCTCGTCGTCGGTCGTCGCGCCCAGCTGCTGCGCGGGTGCACCGCCCCACTGCGGCACGCCGTACTGGCCGCCCTGCTGCTGCCCGGCCGGCACCCCCGTCGGCGCGGGCTGGTGGTACGACTGCTGGCCGTACCGGTAGCCCTGTTGCTGCGGTTGCTGCGGCTGCCCCCACTGGTTCTGCTGCGCGTCGTACTGCTGCGCGTCACCGGTGCGGTCGCGGTCCGGACGTCCGAGCAGGCGGTCGAGGAATCCCATGGTCGATGCTCCTTCGGGTGCACGGGTGATCCGGTCGGACCGCCCGTGGCCTGCCACCCTATGGAGCGCGGTCGGCCGCTGACTGAGCGCCCGCTCAGAGTCAGCCGTGCGCCGCCGCGCCCGCGGGCGCACCGTGCGCACCTGCACGACCCGTGCCGGGTCGGCAGCACCGTGCGCGCCTACAGCACCGCACCCAGCGGCCAACCCCGCACCAGAACGCGGACCCCGCACCGTGCGCACCACCCGCCCGACAGGAGGCC